>NZ_JBELAU010000049.1:0-1148 GCF_040253585.1 Emticicia sp. W12TSBA100-4 | reverse complement strand
TCTGAGTATATGTCAAAACTTTGAAAAGAGCCAAAAGATTTGTAAAATGGGTTTACCAAGACTCACAAAACAAATCAAATTGGCTCATGGAGGATAAAAATACAAGTATTGATTTGCATTTGCAAGCCCATTTAGGGTGGCATAAAGCACGAATTAAATTTTTAGAGTTATTAATTATCTCCCTTATTCGGACACGAACAGTCGTTTTTAGTATTAATGCTGTAAGTCTCAATGATAGAGTAATTTGTAGTAATCTCAGACGCATACAGCGATTTTTCAGTGATTTTACGATTGATTTTGATGTGATAGCTAAGATTTTAGTGGCAATCAATCCCGTTAAAAGCCCTTATAAACTCAGCATAGATAGAACTAATTGGCAGTTCGCTGGTATAAATTATAATATTCTGTGCCTTACTATCGTAGCAGAGGGGGGGAGCTTACCTATACTCTGGACGATGTTAGACAAACGGGGGAACTCAAACCAAAACGAACGTAAAGACCTCATTATCAGATATATTCGTTTATTTGGTTTGGATTCAATAGAATGTTTAATGGCAGATAGGGAATTTATCGGACAGGAATGGATAGGGTTTTTATCTTCTCATCCAATCAAATTCTATCTTAGAATCAGAGAAAATCTAATGGTCAATCAAAAAGGTCGAGAATTAAAAGTCTTCTGGCTGTTTAATAATTTACCACTTAATCAAGTTAGGTCGCTTGATAAACCTTTAAAAGTCAATGGACAATGGGTTTATCTTACAGGAATGAAAATACTCAATTCAAAAAACCAAATTGAATATGTCATTGTAGCAACTTACCAATTTGACCAGCAAGCTATGAGTCTTTATGCCCAAAGATGGACAATTGAATGTTTTTTTAAGGCAATTAAATCGGCGGGGTTCAATATTGAGGACACTCACCTAACTGACCAAAAACGATTAGAAAAACTTTTTGCCGTTGTCTGTATAGCTTTTGTTTGGGTCTATCTTGTAGGAGAATATCAAAATCAAATTAAGAAAATACCCATTTTGAAACACCAAAGAAGAGCTTTTAGCATCTTTCGATATGGTTTAGATGAACTTAATAGAGCTTTAATCTTTGATTCACAGTTAGTTATAAATTACTCAAAACTTTTGACATATACTTAG
>NZ_JBELAU010000048.1:0-1381 GCF_040253585.1 Emticicia sp. W12TSBA100-4 | reverse complement strand
CGTGGTACTTGCCGTTGCCGTACAGCCATTGGCATCTTTGACCGTTAAGGTATAATTGCCTGCCGAAAGGGCTGAAAATACATTACTACTTTGGAAAGTTGAGCCATCTTTTGAATAAGTGTAAGCTGTTATACCACCGCTTGCCAATAAACTAATGCTACCCGTGCTGTTTGATTGACAAGTCAGATTCGTTGGGGTGGCAGTCAATGTTAATAAATTCGGTTCGGTCAAAGTGGTACTTGCCGTAGCCATACAACCATTGGCATCTTTGACCGTTAAGGTATAATTGCCTGCTGAAAGAGCTGAAAATACATTACTACTTTGGAAAGTCGAACCATCTTTTGAATAAGTATATGCCATTGTGCCACCGCTCGCCGATAGGCTGATACTACCCGTGCTGTTTGCTTGACAAGTCAAATTCGTTGGGGTAGCTGTCAAAGTCAATAAATTTGGTTGGGTCAAAGTTGTACTTGCCGTTGCCGTACAGCCATTCGTATCTTTCACCGTTAAAGTATAATTCCCTGCCGAAAGGGCTGAAAATACATTACTACTTTGGAAAGTCGAGCCATCTTTTGAATAAGTATATGCCATTGTGCCACCGCTTGCCAATAGACTGATACTACCAGTGCTGTTTGCTTGACAAGTCAAATTCGTTGGTGTTGCTGTCAATGTCAATAGATTCGGTTCAGTCAACGTGGTACTTGCCGTAGCTGTACAGCCATTGGCATCTTTCACCGTTAAGGTATAATTCCCTGCCGAAAGAGCTGAAAATACATTGCTACTTTGGAAAGTCAAACCATCTTTTGAATAAGTATATGCCATTGTGCCACCGATCGCCAATAAACTAATGCTACCTGTGCTGTTTGCTTGACAAGTCAAATTCGTTGGGGTGGCAGTCAGTGTTAATAATTCTGGCTCAGTCAACGTGGTACTTGCCGTTGCCGTACAGCCATTGGCATCTTTGACCGTTAAGATATAATTGCCTGCCGAAAGGGCTGAAAATACATTACTACTTTGGAAAGTTGAGCCATCTTTTGAATAAGTATATGCCATTGAACCACCGCTCGCCGATAGACTGATACTACCCGTACTGTTTGCTTGACAAGTCAAATTCGTTGGGGTGGCTGTCAATGTCAATAATTCTGGCTCAGTCAAAGTTGTACTTGCCGTTGCCGTACAGCCATTCGCATCTTTCACTTTTAAAGTATAATTGCCTGCACTTAATGCTGAAAATACATTACTACTTTGGAAAGTTGAGCCATCTTTTGAATAAGTGTAAGCTGTTGTACCACCGCTTGCCAATAAACTAATGCTACCCGTGCTGTTTGATTGACAAGTCAGATTCGTTGGGGTGGCAGTCAATGTTAATAAATTAGGTTCA
>NZ_JBELAU010000047.1:0-1497 GCF_040253585.1 Emticicia sp. W12TSBA100-4 | reverse complement strand
GTAGCGAGTAATGTACTTCAAATTAACAAAGGTGTCACACCAAATACTCCAGAGTTCTCTATTGATAAAACAATTTGCTGTGAAGGTTCCAATGCAAATTTAACAGCAAGTTGCAATGGTTCTGTGTTATGGAGTTCAGGTGAGACAACTCCTACAATAAAAGTATATCAAAGTGGGATTTATACGGTTTATTGTACAAATGAATGTGGGATGTCACAAGCTTCAAAAAGTGTAACTATAATTAATGTGCCGCCACCAATGACACCAATCATCACAAGTAATAAACCAAGTTTATGCGAGAATGAAGTGGCGACATTGACAGCTATAGGATGTAATGGTAACGTATTATGGAGTACTGGTGCAACAGGCACAGTAATTAGTGTTAATAATATAGGTTTGTATACAGCTAAATGTTTGAATATTTGTGGAGAGAGTAAAATAAGTAATGAATTAATTATTAGCATAAGCAATAAACCAGCGGCACCAGTAATTTCAACGAACAAAAACAGCTTGTGTAGTGTAGAAAGTGCGACATTAAGTGCAACAGGTTGTGCAGGTACAATTAAATGGAGTACGAATGCCACAGGTAGCAGCATCAGTGTAAGCACCGCTGGAAGTTATACAGCGACATGTATCAACAGTTGTGGAGAAAGTGGATTGAGCAATGTAGTAGTTATCACAACAGGCAGTAGCCCAGCAGCTCCAGTAATTTCAACGAACAAGAACAGCTTGTGTAATGCAGAAACGGCAACGTTGACAGCAAAAGGTTGTACAGGAAGCTTGAAATGGAGTACAAATGCGACAGGAAGCAGCATCAGTGTAAGCACAGCAGGAAGTTATACAGCGACATGTAGCAACAGTTGTGGGGAAAGTGGAGTTAGTAATGTAGTGGTTATCACAACAGGCAGTAGCCCAGCGGCTCCAGTAATCAGCAGCAATAAAAACAGCTTGTGTAATGCAGAAACGGCGACGTTGACAGCAACAGGTTGTACAGGAAGCTTGAAGTGGAGTACAAATGCGACAAGTAGCAGCATCAGTGTAAGCACCGCAGGCACATACACAGCGACATGTAGTAATAGTTGTGGTGAAAGTGGAGTGAGCAATGTAGTAGTTATCACAACAGGTAGCAGCCCAGCAGCTCCAGTAATCAGCAGCAATAAAAATAGCTTATGTAATGCAGAAACGGCGACGTTGACAGCAACAGGTTGTACAGGAAGCTTGAAGTGGAGTACAAATGCGACAAGTAGCAGCATCAGTGTAAGCACCGCAGGTACCTACACAGCGACATGTAGCAACAGTTGTGGTGAAAGTGGAGTTAGCAATGTAGTGGTTATCACAACAGGTAGCAGCCCAGCGGCTCCAGTAATTTCAACGAACAAAAACAGCTTGTGTAATAGCGAAACGGCAACGTTGACAGCGACAGGTTGTACAGGCACCATCAAGTGGAGTACAAATGCGACAGGCAGCAGCATCAGTGGAATTACCGCTGGAAGTTAT
>NZ_JBELAU010000046.1:0-1734 GCF_040253585.1 Emticicia sp. W12TSBA100-4 | reverse complement strand
TATTAGGGCAAAAAGTAGATGTGTTTATTCTCCGCTTTCAACTATTTTTTGCTTAAAACATGGCTTTCTTTGGTGTTTTGATGCAATTGAGCAATAAATACCCCTACCCAGACCTTGGGATTAATTTTTGCCAAATGTCTTTTGATTGATGCCACCTCTTTTCAATCAATCTTTACACGGGTGAAGCCTTGTTTCTGACTTCTGATACTGTTTGTATGGGTTCGCAACGAGGACCATAAATCACTGCTATGGAGACCAATCTGCCTTCGCCACAACATGGACACTTTCCAATCTCTGTCCCGTATTTTTCCTGCATGAACTGCTCAACGGTTAGCTTGGGTATAGGTTTCCGCTCCGATAATGCCATGCTCGCAAGTATCTGTTTTATCCGCTCTTGCTTACCTCGGTTTCGTAAGTAGCCATAGTGACGAATTTTTACAAAATACCTCGGAAGGATATGTTGCTCAAAACGGCGTAAGAACTCCTCGTGACTCAGCGTCATTTGTTTGACTTTACTACCATCGGCGTAGTCTTTGTAATTAAAACTTACCGTTGATTGTCCTACATCGGTAATGCGACTACTACTGATGGCGATTCGGTGGGTGTATCTACCCAAATAATCTAAGACTCCCATTGCACCGCCGAAGGGGCGTTTGGCATACACATTCCATTCTTTTCGACCAATTTGACTCAATAAGTCCTCAAAATCAAGATTATTGAGTCGGATTATGTGCCTTAGCTTCCGCAAACCTTTGATCAAGATTGCCTTGAAGACTATCTTCAAAGCTCCCACTGGAAAAAGAAACTTCCCGCTAACTCGCTTACTATTTTGCCATTGATTGCCATCGAAACCACCCCCACTAACAATGCAATGCACATGCGGATGAAAGGATAAATTTTGGCCCCAAGTATGTAAAACCGACGTTATACCAATTTCAGCACCCAAATATTTAGGGTCTTTGCCAAACTGTAAGAGCGTCTGAGAGGAAGCTTCCAGTAACAAATTATACAGTAAAGAACGATTGCCCATCACCAAGCCATTCAACTCATGAGGCAGCGTAAAGACCACATGATAGTAAGTCGTTGGCAGTAACACTTGCTGACGTTGGGCGACCCATTGCTCTCGACCGAAGTGGCCGCAAAACAGACAATGCCGATTGCCACAGCCATGAAACTGCATCTGCTGATGTCCACAATCGCTGCATTGGCTCGGATGATAGCCATTGGCAAGGGTGCGACAAGTGCTGAGTTGACCAAAAACGCTCTTGGAGTAAGGATTAAAACCTAAGTTTTGTGCTTTGCTAAAAATCCCCTGTAAACTTTGCTGCTTACTCATCAGAGGAAACTATCTACAGGGTTGATGATATTGCGACGTTTACTCTCTTGCAGGTGTAAATACACCATGGTCGTACTGATATGGGAATGACCCAACAACTGCTGAATGGTATGGACATCGGTGCCGGCATCCAGCAGGTGGGTAGCAAAACTATGACGCAAGGTATGGCAAGACAAGTGACGCTCGGGGCTCAACAAGCACGCCCGGCCAATGGCAACATGAAACTGAATCGTTCGAGTCTTCATGGGCTTACCTACCAGTTTCCCCTCAAAGAGGTAAACTTTGGGGCGGTACGCTCGCCAATATTCTTCTAATAGACTCAATAACTTCTCTGAAAGTAGGGTGTATCGTTCTTTATTGCCTTTTCCATGGGCTACTCTAAGCCTTAAATTTGGTCG
>NZ_JBELAU010000045.1:0-1740 GCF_040253585.1 Emticicia sp. W12TSBA100-4 | reverse complement strand
AGACCAAATTTAAGGCTTAGAGTAGCCCATGGAAAAGGCAATAAAGAACGATACACCCTACTTTCTGAGAAGTTATTGAGTCTATTAGAAGAATATTGGCGAGCGTACCGTCCCAAAGTTTACCTCTTTGAGGGGCGACTGGTAGGCAAGCCCATGAAGGCTCGAACGATTCAGTTTCATGTAGCCAGTGCCATTGGTCGTGCGGGCTTGTTGAGCCCCGAGCGTCGATTGTCTTGCCATACCTTGCGTCATAGTTTTGCCACCCATCTGTTGGATGCCGGCACCGACATCCATACCATTCAGCAGTTGTTGGGTCATTCTCACATCTCTACGACCATGGTGTATTTACACCTACAAGAGAGCAAACGTCGCAATATCATCAACCCTGTAGATAGTTTCCTCTGATGAGTAAGCAAGAAAGTTTACAGGGGATTTTTAGCAAAGCACAAAACTTAGGTTTTAATCCTTACTCCAAGAGCGTTTTTGGTCAACTCAGCACTTGTCGCACCCTTGCCAATGGCTATCATCTGAGCCAATGCAGCGATTGTGGGCATCAGCAGATGCAGTTTCATGGCTGTGGCAATCGGCATTGTCTGTTTTGCGGCCACTTCGGTCGAGAGCAATGGGTCGCCCAACGTCAGCAAGAGTTACTGCCAACGACTTACTATCATGTGGTCTTTACGCTGCCTCATAAGTTGAATGGCTTGGTGATGGGCAATCGTACTTTACTGTATAATTTGTTATTGGAGGCTTCCTCTCAGACGCTCTTACAGTTCGGTAAAGACCCCAAATATCTGGGTGCTGAAATTGGTATAACGTCAGTTTTACATACGTGGGGCCAGAATTTATCTTTTCATCCGCATGTTCACTGCATTGTCAGTGGGGGTGGTTTCGATGGCAATCAATGGCAAAATAGTAAGCGAGTAAGTGGGAAGTTTCTGTTTCCAGTGGGAGCCTTGAAGATAGTCTTCAAGGCAATCTTGATGAAAGGTTTACGGACACTACGGTCAAAACTTCGACTCAATAACCTTGATTTTGAGGGCTTATTGAGTCAAATTGGTCGAAAACCGTGGAATGTCTATGCCAAACGCCCCTTTGGCGGTGCCATGGGAGTCTTAGAATACTTGGGTAGATACACCCACCGAATCGCTATCAGCAGTAATCGCATCACCGAGGTAGGACAATCGACGGTCAGTTTTAACTACAAAGACTACACCGATGGGAGTAAAGTAAAGCAAATGACGATGAGTCATGAAGAATTCCTGCGGCGTTTTGAGCAGCATATTTTGCCCAAATACTTCGTTAAAATCCGTCACTATGGATATTTACGCAACCGAGGCAAGCAAGAACGGCTCAAACAGATACTTGCGAGCATGGCATTATCGGAGCGGAAACCTATACCCAAGCTAACCGTTGAGCAGTTCATGCAGGAAAAATACGGGAAAGACCTTGGAAAGTGTCCATGTTGTGGCGAAGGAAGAATGGTCTCAATAGCCGTGATTTATAGTCTTCGTTGCGAGCCAATACAAGCAGTATCAGAAGTCAGAAACAAGGCTTCACCCGTGTAAAGATTGATTGAAAAGAGGTGGCATCAATCAAAAGACATTTGGCAAAAATTAATCCCAAGGTCTGGGTAGGGCTATTTATTGCTCAATTGCATCAAAACACCAAAGAAAGCCATGTTTTAAGCAAAAAATAGTTGAAAGGGGAGAATAAACACATCTACTTTTTGCCCTAATA
>NZ_JBELAU010000044.1:0-2176 GCF_040253585.1 Emticicia sp. W12TSBA100-4 | reverse complement strand
CATTTGCGGTCGTTGGAAGCAAGAGCGTAATTACCTTATCAATCACGTTTAAAACTAAAACCAAAGTTTATAGCTTTGCTCAATTTTTACAAGCTTTTATAAATACCCTACTGTTGATTGATACCAGCTACAAACTATCTGTTTTTTGGATTTTCATCACCAATCCATGTCATTAATAACCAAATAATGATATTTTTTCGAAATTTTATTTAGATTAACTCACTTTAATATTATTTTTAGTAAAAAGTAACATTAAAAGTGTTCATAAATCAAGTATCCGAATTTAAAACTTATTAGTAAAAAGATAAGTGTTCAACTATATTGATTTACTAAAATCTATAGTTTGTTAAAGACTATTTAAACTAATCTATCTACAATTTTTAAACTAAAACTGCTCTAATTATGACACAATTAAAGACAAGACAACAAATTGCTGATGAAATGGGGATTTCCAGAAAAACACTTTACAGGTGGTTAAAGAAAAAAGAAATAAAATTATCAACAGGCCTTATATGTCCTCACATGCAAAAATTTATCAAAGAAAATTTATTTTTAAATGAGTCCCAAAATGTCCCGTAATATTTTTGACTTCTATAAAATAAATCTTTTAAATTTACAACAATGAAGCCTCCTTGTTCAACATGGTCGGAGAAAAGGAGGCCTCTGTGTTTCAATTAATAACTAAAACATTACAAATGTATGAAAAAAAACATTAGTATCCTCCTACTATGTGCTATTTTTGCTTGCACGGAAAAAGAAAAAGAAGCACATTTTGATGAAAGTCAATTAAAAGAATCTTTAATTAAAGACCCTGCAACTATTGAGTTTTCTAAGCTAGAAAAACAAATTACACTTAACAACATTGAAGGGAAATATAATTTAGGCAACTTGAATATGAAAATTATTCAAGCACAAGTTAAAGATAATACTCCTTTTAATGAATTAGTAGTAATTTATGAAAAAGCAGGCATGAAAGATGCAAAAGAATATTTCACACTAAATTCCAAAAAGGTAGAATTATTAAGTAAAATGCAGGCTAATCATCCTCAATTTAAAAATCTCGAAAAAGACAAGCAGTTAGCATTACTCAGAAGTGTAATTGAACCAACTTTAAATTCAGCTACAGAAGAAAACAAAAAAACAGTTAAAGCAAGACTTAAAGATTAAATTTTTGAACTTATAAGATAAAGAATATGAAAAAGAAATCAATAATAATAACTGTTGTAATATCATTTTGTATAGCTTCGAAAGTATTTTCTTATAAGCCTGATTGCTATGCTCAGTTTGAAGCAAACTACAATACAATTACATCAAATTATAGTAATGTATTGACAAGCATATATTTGGAAGCAGCAAATATTATTGGAAGCTCATGGTGGAATAGGGATGCAACAACTCCAATGGGGTCAGTAAACTATTTCTTAAATAAAATCGCACAAGCCGAAAACAATTACTATGCGGATTATAGTAATATACTACAACAATTAAATGAATGTGTTAGTAGATTTGTATAATCCAAAAATAATATTTATTTTAGCCAAAGATTAGCTACACAATAGAATATAGCTAATCTTTAAATTTTCATACCATTAAACGAATAAAAATATGAATTCATTAGTGTATAGAAAAAAAAATACTATTGACAAAAAAGATTTTTTTCAAAGAAAAAAAATAATAATTGAACTTTATGATGAAAAAATCAATAACGCCTCAAATATTTATCATAAACTTTTATTAAGAATAATTAAGTCAATTAAAATTTACTTTCTTACAAATCTACATAATTTATACCTTCATTAGAATCTGGCTGTGATAACTGTATTTATGCAGTTAAAATAGTTTGACAGTTATTACTCAAAGGCATATCCGACGAGTCAAATCCGCTAAGTTTTCAATAATTTCAAACGCATATTTTTTTTCCGACAAGGCAGCACCCTGTTTCACCAAGTATGCTTTTCTGCTTGCATAGTTGGTCTTCGACAATTTATCTGAGTGGTATTTTCCCAAATTTAACTCCGAAAAATAAATTCTTTTGCTTTTTATTTTCTTTTTTCAGACCTTAGTTTTCAGATTTGGTCAGCGACTTTCGATTAGAGCAGTTTATACGCTTTTTTCTACCTTAGTTCTCATCTATCTTGGGGACAGTTTGAATGCGTTGGTACTCAAAGTAAGTTGC
>NZ_JBELAU010000043.1:0-3484 GCF_040253585.1 Emticicia sp. W12TSBA100-4 | reverse complement strand
CACTGCAAATTCGCCAATTATTGGCGGTACTTTAAATTTATACGCAACAGGCGGAGATACTTATTCTTGGACTGGTCCTGATGGATTTGTCTCTACATTAAAAGATGTATCTACTGCACCCGTTACTGCTTCAATGGCAGGTATTTACAGTGTAACAGTAAATGTAAATGGTTGTACAGCAACAGCCACAACAAACGTAAGTTTGCTTACAACTGACCCAGGTGACATTAATTGTAGTTTGATTCCGACGTTGAGTTTTACAAGTCCAACACTAATTACAGGCACAGCTGGTGCAGTCAATGCACAATATCGCTTCAGTAACGTAACTGCTGGAACAGATGCAATTGTAACTATTATGAGTAAATCGCACGCTGATATTGATATTGTTAATATTGATGTTCCTGCAGCAACTTATGGTGGATATGAAGCAGCTATGCAACCAATAATTGATTATAATTGGATTAATGGAGCTAACTCGTTTGATGCTGCTGGTGAAAAATCAGTTACATTCAAAATTGATTTTGTGGAAACTGGCACGACAACTCCTAAAGTAATGCCGAACTTTATTGCATCAGGCATTGATATTGATGGTAGTGGATTGGAAGTAAGAGAATTTATCGAATCATCGGGACATCAAAGTCATGAAATTCAAACCCCAACTTCGCTTACTTTGAGTGGTGGATTAAAAGCCAAAGGTGCTTATGCAACTTATGCAGGAATTAATGAATTGGCTTTAGATGCTGTTATTTCTTATGGTTATGTTGGAAAAAGCAGCATTACAATAACTTACGGTGCAGAATGGAATGGGAATTCATCAGACTTTGTAGATAATACAAACCCTACGATGAGTGATGAACGTCGCTTGAATTCGCTTTATTTCAAATGCTACGATTTGAATACTACTGTTTGTGACCTACCATTAGCAGCACCTACAGGTGTTCCCGCTAATCGTTGTGGAACTGGGACTGTGACGCTTTCAGCAACAGGATGTTCGGGTACATACAAATGGTATAACGCCATAACTGGTGGAACAGCCATTGGAACAAGTAATAGTTTCACTACACCAAGTATTTCAATAAATACTACTTATTATGTAGAATGTAATGCAGTTGGTTGTACAAGTACTCGAACTTCGGTTTTAGCAACTGTCAATACTGTGCCAACTGCACCTTCAGTTTCTTCTAATAGTATTTGTGGAAGTGGCTCAATCACACTGACAGCGACAGGGTGTACTGGCGGAACTGTTTCTTGGTTTACATCAAAAATTGGTGGTACTTCTCTCGGAACTGGTACAACTTATACGGCTTCAGCTCTTACCTCGAGTGCTGTTTATTTTGCTGCCTGCACAAGTTCAAGTGGTTGTGTGAGTGATACTCGTAATTATGGTGTGGCAACTATCAATCCAATTCCAGATGCAACATTGACTGGTGTTGGGTCATTGTGTTTGGGGTACCAGCCAACGAATAGTGGTAAATTAGTTCTGACAAAGTTCAAATCGACTGATACGTTTTCATATAATATCGGTTCAAGTTATAATTCTGGCACGGCTTCTGCTTTTGTGGCAATTCCAATAAATGGCGAAATGTTAACGGGAATTGCAGACCCAAATACTACGGTAACTTATACTGTTAGATTAAAAAATGCCGAAAATTGCACGATAGACAGAAACGTAACTTTGACCAATCAATGCTCTGCTTGCCCGGCAGGTTATTGCGAACCATCTACTGTCGTAAAAACTAAATAAAATATATTATTTACGTAGTTAAAATAATAATATTCTTAAGCATAAATATAAAAAGATAAAGTAAAATATACCCGCCTGATAACCCGATAGGTGATGTATTTGTAAATAGATCTGTAAAATTATAGACATTTTGACCAATAAAAAAGATAATTCGCTGACTACCAGCGAGATATTTTTTTTATTGGTTTTTTTTTGGCACAAAGATTGCTATTATAAAATTATTGAACGGTATCGTTCTTTCCTAATAATTATAAAATATAATGTATAAGACGAAAATGATTCTTCTTATTAAATATTGTGATTGCGAAAAGCATATTTCTCTCACGGGTCAGAAATATGATCATCTAAGTTTTATACATAATCTACACAATACACATAAAACTTTTGTATAACACAGACTAAACTAACCTCCCATATAAAAAAGTCAAAACACATCGCATGAAGAAATTTTTACATAGTTCAAATTTTAGAAATAGATTTAAGCTGAAAATGTCATTTTTTCTGGTTTTTACGCTATTTCTAAATATTGGAAATGTTTTTGGTCAAGCTACACCTTGTACGAATCCAATCATTTATTTTTTGAAAACTGAAGGAACAAGTACTGATGCTGCTCTTGATGGAAAAATTAAACTTTATGGAGATGTAACAGGAACAAATAAAGTAGTAGTTTCGACCTCAGCTTTAGCTGCTCCAACCAATAATACTGAATTCACAAATGCTCCATTGTTTTCTTCATTTACTAATGGATATATTAAAACAAATGCTCCCAATACAAATCAAACGTATTATGTAAGAGTTTACTCAACCGATGGTTTGTGCTACACTGATAATACAGTAAATTTTGAGAAAACAAACTTTACAACAATCCCAACACAGCCCGACATTATGATTGCCGTCTCACACAATGGGGGGGCTTTTGTTGCTAAAAATACAGCATTTTCTGCGGTTGTGACCGTTCAAAATGACGGTACTGCAACCGCAACAGGTTTAGAAGTAACGGTAACAATTCCTGCGGGACTGACCGTCGGAACACCAACTGCTTCAGTGGGTACTTATAATGCTACAACTGGAAAGTGGACAATTCCATCCATTGCCCCTGGAAGTGTCAATAATGCTACTTTAACCTTTGCTAATACAACATCAACTACTGAAGGCGTTAAATTTATTTCTGCCAATTTAACTGCGGAAACTCAAACGGATAAAGATTCAAGCCCAACAACAAATAATGCAGGTGAAGACGACCAAGATGTAGCATGTGTATCGACTCCTTATGAACTTTGTAACGGAAATAAAATTGACATAACACTGACGTCTTATACAGGTATCATTTGGCAAAAAGATGGTGTAACAATCACAGGTAGTGTACCAGGACAATACACAGTCAATGCCAATGGTTCATTGACTATATATGCAATCGGAGAATATACATATAGTATTACATCTGGCCCAAATGCTTGTCCAACTGGTGGATGTTGTCCAATAAAAGTTATTGCAGCTCCTTTGCCAGTACTTTCATTGACTTCAACTCCAGTCTCATGTTTCGGAGGAAACGACGGAACAATTACTGCAACTGCCACAAGTGGAACTACACCTTATGAGTTTAGTAGAAATGGAACAACTTTTCAATTGTCGGGAGCTTTTACATCTTTAACAGCAGGAACATATACAATTACTGCGAAAGATTTTCAAGGATGTACAGCCACTGCAACAACTACTGTAACGCAACCAGTAGCAGGATTA
>NZ_JBELAU010000042.1:0-3601 GCF_040253585.1 Emticicia sp. W12TSBA100-4 | reverse complement strand
GTACTCCACTTGATTGTGCCTGCACAACCTGTTGCTGTCAACGTTGCCGTTTCGCCATTACACAAGCTTGTCTTAGTCGATGAAATTACTGGGGCCGATGGTTTCACTCCTGTGCCTATCACTATCTCATTCGATTTAGGACTTACGCCACATATCGTCTCACATACTACTGAATATATTCCTGCCGCACTTACTGTAATCGTGCTACTTGTTGCGTTTGTACTCCATTTCAATGTTCCATTACAACCTGTTGCACTCAAGGTCGCACTTTCGCCTGAACAGATAGTCGTCTTGTCACTCGTTATCGTCGGCGTCGTTGGACTTACTCCTGTGCGGATGATAATATTATTTGAAGCCACGCTGCTTCCGCAAACATTACTACATGTTGCAGTATATGTTCCTGAAGTACTTACTTCGATAGTACTACCAGTTCCGCCTGTACTCCATGCTAAAGTTCCTATACAACCTGTCGCTGTTAAGGTCGCTTTTTCGCCATCACAACATACGGTTTTGTTTGATGTAATTACTGGTGCTGCTGGTGGTGTATTTCTGTTGATAGTTACTGGTGTGCTATTGTTGCTTGTTCCACAAATGTTTGTACATGTTACTGTATAAGTACCAGGTGTACTAACTGTAATTGTCGAAGTTGACTGTCCATTGCTCCAAGCAAGTGTTCCTTCACATCCAGTTGCTGTCAATGTTGCTGTTTCAGTATTACAAATTGATGTCTTATCTGCTGTTACAGTCGGTGCTGATGGAGTGTTTCCTTTCTTGATTTCGATTTCATTCGATTTCGGACTTACTCCACAAATTGTTTCACAAACAACTGAGTATGTTCCTGCTGCACTTACTGTAATTGTGCTACTTGTTGCATTTGTACTCCATTTCAATGTTCCGTTGCAACCAGTTGCAGTCAATGTTGCTGTTTCTGTTCCACAAATAGTTGTCTTATTCGCCGTTATTGATGGTGTCGTTGGCTTTACTCCTGTACGAATCTCAATAGAGTTAGATGACGAACTTGTACCACAAATATTTGTACATGTTGCAGTGTATGAGCCAGAAGCTGTTACTTGTAATGTGCTTCCTGTTGCTCCAGCAACATTCCAAGTAATTGTTCCATCTGTACAACCTGACGCTGTCAATGTTGCTTTTTCGCCGTCACAACAGATTGTTTTGTCTGATGTAATTACCGGTGCAGAAGGTTTGTTTCCTTTTTGTATTATTATACTTCCGCTTGAAACGCTTGTTCCGCAATCAGTTGTACATGTTGCTGTATATGCTCCACTTTGATTTACTACAATTGATGAACCAGTAGAACCATTGCTCCATAGGATAGTTCCTATACAACCTTCGGCTGTTAATGTTGCCGTTTGTGCATCACAAATGATTGGAGAAGAAGTTTTCACTACTGGCGGATTTGGTTTATCTCCGATAGTGATGATTACTTCATTTGATTTAGGACTTACTCCGCAAATGGTTTCGCAAGTGGCAGAGTATGTACCCGCTCCAACTGTGATTGTCGTGCCAGTTGCATTTGTACTCCATTTCACAGTTCCGTTACAACCTGTTGCCGTTAATTTAACTGTCTCTGTTCCACAAACTGTCAATTTAGCCGCTGTAATCGTTGGACTTGTTGGTGTTACACCAGTTCTAATCTCGATTGTGTTAGAGGCCGAACTTGCACCACAACTATTACTACATGTTGCCGTATAATTGCCAGCAACTGCTACTTGTATGGTGCTTGTTGTTGCACCTGTACTCCAAGTGATTTTTCCTGTACAACCCGAAGCTGTTAATGTTGCTTTCTCGCCGTCACAACAGATTGTTTTGTCAGATGTAATGGTTGGTGCTACTGGAATTGTTCCTTTTGTTACCGTTACCGAATTAGAAACATTACTTGAGCATTCTCCAACTTTACAAACTGCTGTATAGGTTCCTTCGCTACTTACTGTGATGCTTGTTCCAGTTGCATTAGTTGACCAGATGACTGTTCCGCCAACACATGAAGTAGCAGTTAATGTTACAGAACCAGTTTCACAGATTGATGTTGGACCTGAAATATTAATTGATGGTGTTGTAGGTTTTTCTTTTACATCCACTGTAACTGTTGCCGATGTTGTACACTGGTCTTTCGACACTACGATTGTATAAACACCTTCAGCAGCAAGAGTTACATTATTAATTGTAACAATTCTACCTGTTTGAGCAAAAGCATTTGGCCCTGTCCAATTATATGTTGCACCTGTACCATAATCTGGAGAAGTCAATGTTAAGTTTTGACCTTCACAAACATTGGCATTTGATGAGATAAGTTTATCCAAAACTTTGATTTGAACAGATGTTGTGGCTATACCTACACAACCTTTGCTATCCGTTACTGTTACTGTATAAACACCTTGTGTTGCTGTTGTGGCAGGTGAAATACTTGGATTTTGCGATGTCGAAGCAAAACCGTTTGGTCCAGTCCAAGCATACGATATACCACCACTTGATGTCAGGTTGATGGTTGTTCCTTCACAAACTGGTGAGTTACTTCCAATCGTTGGCACTAACTGTGCTGGTTGATTAACAACGATACCTGTGATTGAAACTTTACAACCATTTACATCAGTCACTTCAACTGTGTATGTTCCTGCTGTTAAAGTAGAGATAGTCTGTGTTGTTGCACCTGTATTCCATTTGTATGAATAAGGAGTTTTTCCACCTACAACATTTACTGTTGCTGAACCATCTTTTCCACCATAACAAGTTACATCTGTTTTAGAAGGTGTTGCGTTTAATTTATCTGGTTGCTTAACTTCTACTGTTGTTGTTTTGATACAACCATTAGCATCTTTCACAGTAAGCGTATATGTACCTGCTGTTAAACCTGAAAATATATTGCTTGCTTGGAAAGTTATGCCGTCTTTACTGTATTGATAAGTCGTTTTACCACCGTTTGCTATTAATGTAATTGAGCCATTTGTTTCTCCATTACACTTCACGTCTGTACTTGTTCCAGATAATGTTAGAGCATCTGGTTGGGTAATAGTTACGCTCGTTGTTTTAAGGCAGTTATTCGCATCTTTCACTGTGAAAGTATATGTACCTGCTGTTAAGCTTGAGAATACATTACTTGCTTGGAAGTTTGCTCCATCTTTGCTGTATTGATATGCAGTTGTTCCACCCGTTGCTGTCAAAGTTACACTACCATCGTTTCCACCATTACATTTCACATCAACTGTTGTGTTTGTTAATGTAAGAGCTTCTGGTTGGTTAACTTTAACTGTCGTTGTTTTGATACAACCATTTTTATCTTTTAATGTAAATGTATATGTACCTGCCGCTAAATCAGTGAATACATTTGAAGTTTGGAAAGTAATTCCATCTTTACTGTATTCGTAAGGAGAAACTCCACCGCCAGCAGTCAATGTAACTTTTCCATCATTTCCGCCATTACACTTCACATTCTCTTGTGAACTCGTTAATGTTAAGACTGGTGGTTGAGTGATAACCACACTCGTCGTAGCTGTACAACTGTTCGCATCTGTTACTAATACTGTGTAAGTACCAGCTACTAAATTATTGATGCTTGAGCTCGTTGCATTATTACTCCATTTAT
>NZ_JBELAU010000041.1:0-4453 GCF_040253585.1 Emticicia sp. W12TSBA100-4 | reverse complement strand
AAAAACGATAATAGATAATCATGGAGGTTATAAAGTCAGATATGGGTATATTAACAAAGATGGAATTGAAATAATAGAATGTCAATATGAAACAGCTACCTATTTTTTAAATGGACTCGCAAGAATAGGTAACTCAAAACTTGGAATCTACGCTTATATTAATACACAAGGTATTGAGTATATCGAAAATAAAACATTTGCTGATTTAGAAAAAGAAAGTATGAAAAAAACTCCGCCTTATCCATTGGGTAATAAATTTGAGGATTTTGATTCATACAATTCTGATAGCGAAGAAGATAGAATAATGCGTGCATTAATAGAAGGAAATGGCGACCTATATGGATTATAGAGGAGGAAAAATATTTTCAACTAGTAATTAGACGCCAATATTTAATTACAAGTTGTTGATTATTAGTTAGTTAAGTGTTCTTTTTTTTCTTGTATTTATACGAGTATATTCACAAAGTTATTTATTTATAAACGACTACAAACGTTTATAAATGACTTTGAAAGTACTAATTAGTAGTCATTTTTTTGTTTTATTTGCTTGACAAAGTCAACAGAAACTCCAGCAATATCTGCAATTTGCTCTAATGTCAAAGACATTTTAGCAAGTAGATTTTTCACAAATCTTTCTTCCGCTCTTTCTTGTCCAACTAAAAAAGCTACGTCCCTTTCTTCATCTATGTATTTTGCAATGCTATCCATAACAATATCCTTTAAATTTTGTTCTAATTTACGCAGTTGAGCTAAAATACGCAACTGTTTGAAATACTTTTTTAACGATAAATCACTTTGAGTAGTTTCTTCAAGTCGAGAAATAATTTGTTTGAGAATGGATTCAGTTGAAATACTGTTAAAATCAGCCAAAATACTCAGAATTATTTCTTCGGGTTTATCAGAATTTAGAAACAGGCTATAATCAACGTTTGCTAAATAAATGAGAGGGAACTCAAATTTTAGCAGAGGGAACTCAATTTTAGTAGCCATTTTGGGTTTGGCATTTCCTATAAAAATAACAAACTGCCGAATTGGTAGCTTAAATTTACGAGCGAGCATGAAGTAGTATTCTCCCATTCTGTAAATCATTTCAGATTCATTGGCAACTTGAAACTCGATGTTTAGAACAAATATTGAACCGTCTTGGTCAGTTATTTTCTTCAAAACATCAGGTTTACGCTCTTTTGTATGCTGAATATCATTTGGTAAATCTTCCACTAAAACGGCATTGATGCTCAAGACGTTTTGCATAAGGCTTGGAATTAAGGCCTCAATGTTTTCTTTGAAAATTTTATCGTATTGATTAGCTTGTTTTTTCATTTTGCAAAGTTAGCAAAATGTCGGGAGAAGTACTTGTATAGAATGAAAGAAAAGAAAAATTCCAACGACCGCAAATGAGAAGATTGGGGGTTGGATTTTGGGTTAATTAATTGATTTATCAAACTTTTACTTATTTGCTCGTGTTGAACCAACAACTACGTTGAAGGGATATTGTAAAAATAGTAAAAAAATAGATCTTGTTGATAAAAAGATGGTGGCTGTCGTACGAGAAAGTTGAAGCCCCCTTGAAATCGCTCTAATATCCAGTTGCCGAGATGACTGAAGACCTCTTAAGTAAACTTAAAGAGGGCTCGTCCGACAATAAACTTATAATACAAAAGATATTTTTTAAATAATTTGTCATTTGGTTATTGTTAGGCTAACTTTACATTCAATGAAACAGCAATATTATAAATATCTAAGAGATGAGGATTGTCTTTGGTTTGAGTTTGAAAGTGTGAGCAATCAAAAAACTGTGAGAAAAATTGTGGTTTACACACCTTTTCAAGATAATCCAGATGTTTTTAATTTAGCACTGATGCTCTTTCAGATGGTTCATATAGTGATAAGACTGTTACGAACAATGAAGATATGGAAAAAGTCGTGGCGACTGTCATTAGAACAATGCTCCGTTTCTTCGAGAAGTACCCAACCAAGATGATATATGTAGAAGGTAGCACAGCAGAAAGAACTCGACTTTACCGTATTATCATTTCAAGAGAATTGTCTGAAATCGAAAAAATCTTTACTATTTATGGATTATTAGGGTCAGACACTGAAATTTTTAAAAAGAACCAAAATTATAATGCTTTTGTTATTGCTTTGCAAAGTAAAGAGAATCTTTTAAAGTTACTTTATGAAAACGATAATCAGTAAACCAACAAATAAAAAACTCAAAGGAGAATATTCTTCCATTGATGAACTGGTACAAGAAAAGATGATGAAAGCTGCTCAAACTTTGAAAAAAGTGGATTTTAGTAAGCTATCGAAAATGGCGTAATTAAAGAAGTTAACCTTTCGAAAGAATATTTTTTTGAAAGGCTAATGATTTCTTCTACTACTTGCTTCCATCTAACCGTTCAATAGCAGAAAGTAATAAATCTGAGTAGTTAAAAAATATCATCTAAGCTCGAAATCTCTTATTTGACTTCTTTTTTGTCGGCATCAATAAATGAGATATATTTTTTTGATGTTGAGTTGAAATATAATCTACAAATTGTTTTTCGATTGTTATCATCCAAAAGTATGGCAAAATACGATTGGGCATCACGGTAAACGATTCTATTAATTGCAACCCTTTGACGGCAGATGGTTTTCACAATCATAAAACCTTCTAATTCTTCCTCAGTTGTTACAATCTTATCGGTTTCTTCTATTTGTGGTGTCACAACTTCAATAGCAGGGGTTTCTGGAGTATGGCTTGCTTCTTCAGCATCAAGTGCAAATTTAAACCTATCAGTTATCATATCACTAATAACATTATTAATGGATTTTTTGACTAATTCAGAGAAGTCCGCTAATACTTTTGCTGTAATTTTACCATTATAAACTTTTGAGATAAAGAATCTGAGGAATTCATCGCTTGGTGCTTTAAGTTCATAGGAAAAAATTGTTTTGACAGCACTTGAGAATTTAAGTTCTGTTGCAGAATTAACAATATTTTCAACATCAAAATAGGATTTGTGGAATTTTTTGAGTTCCTCAATTTGATTTTCTTTAATTTCTGTAATATCGAACTCTAAGAATGGTTTTTTCATCCATTTTGTTTGCCTCTTCCAAGTCAGTATAAAATCTGTATCTTATCCCGTTAGTCAATATGGCAAATTTGGCTTTTGATACATGAAAATACCTCAAAAGTTGATTGTCATGTAAGTCTAATTTTTGCTGCCAATGTTTACATTCAACTAAAATCGCAGGAACATCATCTTTGAAAATAGCATAGTCTATCTTTTCTCCTTTTTAGTTCCAATATCAGTAACATATTCGGGAACAACTTCAAGAGGGTTAAATACATCATATCCAAGCATTTGAATGAATGGCATAATGAAAGCATTTTTGGTTGCTTCTTCGGTTGCGATTTGGTCTTTTAGTTTAATAACTCTATCGCTCAGTTGTTTGATTTGGTCTTTGAAGTCCATAGAATAGATTATGATTTAGATATTTATGGGTAGAAAACTTTCCAACGACCAGCATTGTGATGGACTTGGAGTAAATTTAGAGTTAATTAATAAAGTATCAGACCTTTACACAATGCTTTCGAGTTGGACTAAACTTACTTTGCGACCGCTCTGATATGCCGTCCGAAGGACGGCCGACACGCTAAGAACCAGCTGACTGCTGGGAGTAAAATTGCACGGAAAAATACAAAAAAGCAAATGAGTTGAATAAAACTTTGCGTGTCGAAGAAAAGTTGGCAAAAATACCACTCAGAGAACTTGTCACAAGCCAACTTTGAGAGCAGAAAATTTCAAAATTGAGTAGGAGAGAACTGTCCTGTCCGCCAAAATTTATGCGTTTGAAAAACTGAAAAACCAGCGAATTCGTCTCGTCGAATGAGCCTATGAGCCAAAAACTGCCAAACTAATTCAGTCGCATACGATTATTGGAATTCTATTTTTTTTCAATTTAATTTGTGATAAAAACCATTTTATGAAGCTTCTACTTAACTTATGGATTCTTTTGTTCTGTTTTTCTTGTAATTTAGCAAGACTCTCAAACAAGTCATCAGATTACTTAAACTTGCAAGGTATTTGGTTAGCTGAAACAGAAAGCCAAAATGGCATCAAAAAGAATGTTGCTTTTCAGTACAACTTCAGTGGTAATCTACTTGTATTTACAGACGAAACTGGACAAACAGTAAAGTATAATTTTGAATTAGGTAAAATAAAAAATTTAAAGGTGATAAATATTATTCCAGAAGGTTCACCCAAAGACTCTAAACCTGTAAGCGTAGGATACGAATTGAAAAGTAATTTGCTTAAAATTGTGGTTGCACCACCTGGTTTAATCCCTTTAGATATTTCAGACAAAAACGAACAAGAATTGATAATTAGTAGACGAAAAAAATTGTGAGTAAACCCTCAAATAAACTACCTGCAAAGTCAAAATTGATTCCTTCCAACGACCGCAAATA
>NZ_JBELAU010000040.1:0-4982 GCF_040253585.1 Emticicia sp. W12TSBA100-4 | reverse complement strand
TAGGAGTTAAATTTCCTAAAGATTCATGGGGTCTTTTATAATTATATTCTTCAATCCACTCATTTGTTAATTTTCTAACATCGTTCAGTTCAAAAAAAAGATAGGCATCTGATACCGCTTCTCAGTAAAGTCGATTAAATCTTTCTATATAGCCATTTTGCTTGGGCTTCCCAGGCTGTATAAATTGTAAGGTAATTTCTTTATCCTTATACCATATTTCTAAATCCTTAGAAGTAAACTCTGGTCCATTATCACAACGAAGAATAGTTGGCATCCTTCGGTTTTCTATGATTCGCTCCAATGTCCTAATGACTCGTTTAGATGAAAGTGAGGTAGCTATTTCTATAGACAAGGCTTCTCTTGAACAATCATCCATTACATTGAAGGTACGGAAGCGTCTTCCACTTACCACACTGTCACTCATGAAATCCATACTCCAGACGCTATTTACTTTTGTCTGGGCTACTAAAGGCTGTTTTACTCTACTTTTCCCTTAACGTTTATGGTTGAGCTTTAATAGTTTATATACTCTATAAACCTTTTTATGATTCTACCCATTACCAGCTCGCCTAATATAAGCAAATAGCTTCCTAAATCCATAAGAAGGATGCTTTAATGCTAAATCTTGCAAGACATCAATGATAGCACTATCATCTTTCTTGCTTTGATAGTAATATTGTAAACCATGTAATTTCATAAGCTTATAGGCCCTACTAACTGGTATTTCGTACTGCTCAACAATTTCCTGAGTCAGTTCGCTTTGTTGGCAGGATCCCAGCCTTTTTTTGAGATGACATCTTTTAAAATACAATGATCTAAACTCAGTTCTGCAAACATCCGTTTTAATCTGATGTTCTCCTCCTCAAGCTCTTTTAATCGCTTAACATCACTAACCATCATCCCTCCGTATTTATTCCTCCACTGATAAAACGTGCCTTCGGCTATTCCATGCTCACAGCAAATATCTCGCACATTACGACCAAGTTCCTGCTGGTGCAATATCGAAACAATTTGGGTTTCTGTAAATCGTGTCTTCTTCATAGATAATCTAAAATTAAAGGTTTTTCTTCAATTTTAAAATGTCTGTTTTTTGGGGATACTTACAATGTATGGTCGTGCTGGTTTTGAACTTCTGAGAAGAAGAGTAGTAATTACGAGTCAAAGTTAGGCTTTCACCAAAATTGACGACGAACCTATTAACTGGAATATATAATACACCATCGCTCCAGCGACCCGTTCTGACAGAGGTGTATAATACTGCTCGTGGACTTATGTGGATTTATTGACGGATGCAAATAAGAAAATTAGTATGTGTTCATCGGCCGAACCCAATGAAAATTCGATGACTGAACAATTAAATCGTACTTTAAAAGAGGATTTTAATGTGAAGTTTTTTTCTTTTTGTGAGGCTTCGGAGGTAATTGAACAAGTAATCAATACTTATAATGATTGCCGTCCGCATGCATAATTAGATTACAGAACACCTAAACAGGCGCACCAATCTATTGGTAATCAGAGACTTAGGTGGCATTCGTATAAAAAAATCATGTTTTCTAATGTGATTAGAAAACATGTAAATACGGTTTAAGGATACCTGTCAATCTATGTTAGTAGCATAATTTTAAAAATTTTTGAAAGTCCATGAGCAAATGTCATGAATTTCATAAGAACCACCCGTAGCAGCCGTAAAGCCAATGTAAAAAGGTCCATTCAAGCCTAATTTGCTATTTAAATCAATGAATGCTCTAACACTAGACTTTCCATCAAGAAATACCTCTATTACCTTATTTTTATACACGACTTTTACTATGTGTGAGTTTCCATCTGAAAGAATGGTAATCTTATCACTTATGGCAATACTATATTTTTCATCGGCATTATTAGCGTCTTGACCGTTTGTGTGAATACTAATATGATTGTCATTTGGATCACTTAGGTTGGTATTTTGCCATGTATCAAATTCAACAGCTAAAGACGCTTTTGTACCTTGATAGCCAATCCCTTCGCCGATGCTTAATTCTGGAATATTTTTACTCAAAAGAAATGTAAACCCATCCCCCCCCCCATTTCCTAACTCTGAAATTTTGAATGTGAATTCTGACTCAAAATACTCGCTCATTGTCGATTTATAGTAGGCTGCACCAACTGCACTGCTATTCGCTCCGTTAAGTCGCAAACAGCCTCTTACAACTTTAGCATCTCCTTTTAACTCAATTTGTTTTATATTATTGAAATCAACTATAGTTGCTTGATTTGCAGGTGGCATTGTTTTATTTTTGGGCTTACATGAATTAACAAAAAGTAAATTGATTATAATAATGCGGATAGTATATTGAATTTTCATACATATCTTAAATTTGAGTTTTAAAAGCTATTAAATAAAAAATGGAAAATTATTAAATTAGACGATTATAATCTTAAAACATGACTAAAACAAGTTTGTTGCGAAATATTTGTTTTACAGTAGTTTTATTTATAGAGAAGATTCATTTTATAGGTATTGAATTGTCCCTACTCCACCTGATGATTTTTATAAGATATTGATTATAAGTGATTTGTATATTCAACCATTGGATATAGTAGATTTATTTAAATCAATACTTTTATCGACAAAAATCAAAGTCATATTTTTAGACAAAACGCTTGAATTCGTTACATTTTCTCCATTTTTAAAAGTGCAAGAGCCAAGCAAAAATAACAAAATAGCTATCAAAAGAGTTTATTTCACTGAATTGAAAATAAAAAAAGAAATATAAACGCTATCATAAAGTAAGATGTTTTTGGGGAAATAAATTTTGGGTTCTGCTATAATTTTTTGATTTATCATTAGTTTTCATTTGCAAAATGCTGGTCTAATGCGTGTGGTTTTGTGCGTTACCAACTATAAAGCAGGCTTTTTAAGATGCGATTGCATAACTGTCAGAGGCGATTCCACGACTATAAGAAGCTATTCAACTGTTAGTGCTTACACCTATTTCAATGTAGCTGCACTATATACCTTTTTGTTGGCCCCCAATATCCTTTGTTCATTGTTTTTAAAATAAGGACTTGTGACATTTTTTGAAGAATCTTGTTTTGAATAACGAACCCCACTCATACTTGTAATTGTATGAATAATGTTTTCTGACGAAATCTTGGCATTCCTATGTAACTTTAAATTAGCAATTTTGTCAGGAAATATTTTCTCTAACAAAGGCGAGTACCAAACAAAATACGGCACATGTGCAATGTATTTTGAAGGAACTGGATACGCATGTTGCGATAAATTCCTTTGGTCATCAAACAAGTTTTCGCCGTGGTCAGATATATAGGTAACAGAAGAGTAAGCGTTTTGACTTGATACTAAAGTAATTACACTATCAACAACAGTATCAGTGTACAGGATACTATTATCATAGCTATTAACCAATACATCCTTGAATCTTTTATCTGCTGACTTAGAAAAGACCGTTTTATTACTTGGTTTGATAATATCAAAATAATCGGGATATCTTACGCTATAATCGTAATGGCTACCACTGGTGTGTAAAACAATAAATTTCTTATCACCTGGTTCCGTAAATATCTTTTTCAAGGTTTCTACTAACTCCATATCACGATGGACATTCTTTGTTGCTCTATAATCAGAAATAAGGAGTATCTGTTTTTCTGCTTCTTGTATATGAATACTTATGTGACCTTCATCTACTTGATTAGTCAGCCAATAAGTAGCAAACCCTGCTTCTTTGAAAGCACTAACGATGCTTTTTTGTTGGTAATGTTTATTAAAATTATCAGCTCCAACTCCTGTTAAAAGCAAAGGAATAGCATATTCTGTGATAAAACCGCCCGCAGCGGCATCATTAAAAGAGATAAGGTTTTCTCTTTTTGAGAGATGTGGAGAAGTATTCTTAGCATAGCCATTGATTCCCCAATGATCGTAACGAGAACTTTCACCAATAACCAATATATATAATTGCTTGCCGTTTATATTCACATCTTGTTTGGCATTGAATTTAAAACTTTCTCTCTCTTGTCGGGTAGAATTAACTAATTGATATTGAGCATAATTCATTTTTGCTGCATATAAAAGTGAAGTAGGAAAAATCGTATAAAACCTTGATCTAAGATTGGTAAAATATTCTTTTATTCCATTATCAAATAAGGGCAATGCCAATATGACAATCAATGAAATAAGTGAGGTGTAAGAGGCCGTTTTGGAAGGCATTGTATTGGGCACTTTATTAAATAATAGCAATAGCCCTACACCATAAAAAGCGATACCGATAGTTAGTGTAAACAAATATCCCCCTATCAATTCCATTGCTTCATGAAAATTTGTATTAAGAACCAAAAGAATGGTTGAATCGTTGATTGGAGCTCCAAAAAGGATAATTGAACCTAAATCAAAAGGAATAAGTAGAAAAATAGGCAATAAAAGATTGAGATAAAGCCTTAGGTTTTTCTTAAATAAGAATACAGGTAAAAATAGTAAGCCCAAACAAGCCAATGCTCCAAGGAGTGCCAAAGAGTATTGTTGGGTTTTAAAGAAAAAAACAAAATCACAAATAGCTATCAGCAAAATCGTGACAAAGAAAAAAACAACTGAGGTGGATTTGGATTGTGAGAAAAAACTGCGTGAAAACATATTTTCCTATTTTTTATTTGATGAAAAATATAACCACCTGCTTTCAGAAAATATTGGTTGGTTTTTTAATAAAATAATCATGTTACATAAAATAAAATGTGCCATCGGCACTACCTATTTGTAGTAGCAAAAAATAGATAAATTAGTATGTTGCTTCATAGGTGGATAATTCCTAAAACTGGATAGCGGCATCGACCGTCCGACATTACGTGGCAATTTGTTTAACATAATTTATCAAATGACAACAAATCTGCAACTACCTTTAAATATTCTTTGTCATTTCAGTCATTGAATAAGTAAAAGTCTTTATCCTCCGTTTCTATAGTTTTGGTTTTCATTTTTAGATAAAAAATTT